>NZ_JAUBVF010000150.1:0-1828 GCF_036705685.1 Microcoleus sp. AT3-A2 | reverse complement strand
GTTGTGAGTGACCTGGGCGAAGGTAATTTAATTGAGATGATTGATTCTCATCGCTGTGAAGAAATCATTGAAGTCCTGATGCAACAAGCAATTGAGGTTCGTGAACAAGTTGAGGAAGTCAGTGTTGATATGTGGGGAGGATTCCCTAAAGTTATCAAAAAAGTATTCCCAAATGCCAAAGTTATTATTGATCGTTTTCATGTGATGAAAGTAGTTAATAAAGACTTAAATAAGTTACGTAGAGCAGCCGGAATAACAGATAGGCAAAGTAAATATCTATTATTAAGTAACCGAGTAAAATTAAATCAAGACCAGATTGATAAATTAGAAATGACACTAGGAAAATCCGAATGTTTGCGAATTGCGTATGAGATGAAAGAAAAATTTAGAGAAATATATGAGACTAATTTGACGGTACAAAAAGGGCAGAAGAAAATCAAAGAATGGCTAAATCATGCACAAGTATTTTTTAGAGAAGCTGCATCAACAATTGAGAATCATTTTGAGGGTATTTGCAACTACTTTCTTCATCGCACAACAAGTGGAGTCATGGAAGGAATCAACAATCGGATTAAGTTGATAATGCGGCAAGGGTATGGTTTTTCTAATTTTAATAATTTTAGGAATCGCGTATTAGCTTGCTTTTCTGATTAGATAAACTTATAACCATAAGTTCAGGAGAGCCTTCACGTCTTTCATAGTCTCTCCAATATTGAATAGCTTTGCCAATATCTCGCTCTTTCCTTTCTCTTATCTCCACCTATTAGCAGAAGTATAATTGTCAGCCCGACTTGTCCACAGTAAAGCCGATATCCAGGGCCAGAGTCAATTTTGAGTTCAAAAACTCCTTCTCCGACGGACTTACAATCTCCTAGATTACCAGTCATGACTCGCTTCAGCCTTAACCGAATCCTATTTTTGCCTGTGGTATCCCGGAGCGAGTTATACCAATCTTCAAAAGGATTTGTCCCATCTGCTCTCAGGTAGTTGCGAATTTCCCTGGGTTGTACTTCCATGATTTTATCGTACTTGATTAACAATTTCTATCGTAGGGCGATCGACAGTGCATTAAGTGGGCAAATAAATCATACTTAAGACAGAGGCATTCGAGCGACAAAATAGTAAACCTTGTTTGAGGGAACAAACTTTAAATCAAACAGGGGATTGTGAATGAATTTTAAATCGATCGCAAAAACCAATCTACTATTCGGCAGCCTGATAATTAGCCTCGGATTGCAAGCACTTCCAGCCACAGCGCAAGCAGTCACCGACGCGCAAGTTTCCGCCCTCGTAGAAGCGCTGCGACAAGCCGCCCCGCCCCAAGCCGCAAATGACGGAATGTACAGTCAGTGGCAAGTTTTACCGAACAATATTTCCCGCTGGGCAAAATTCTGTACTAAACAAGATTTAACACCCCAACAATTTGAGGCCGACGCGACAAAAGCCAAATCAATTGTTACCTGTATCGTGGGCGATTTGCTGCGCGACGAATACAAAGCCAGCAGCAACAATGAATTAACCGCTGTACGCCGCGCCGCTTGCTGGTGGATGACTGGGGACTCCGCAGCTTGTAAAAGTGGCGCAACTGCTACTTATGCTGATAAAGTTATCAGCGTTTACCAGAAGCAGCAACCTAAAAAGTAAAGTTTTTGCTGGCGGAATTTAGATTTTTTTGAACGCAGATGGACGCGGATGGTTTTGTGCTGATGGACAGATAAGAGCGATTTAATATCAAATTCAATTATCCTATAACAATACTCCGGACAGTTTTTAAAGAGGAATGCGATCGCAATAAAATAGAGAAGTGAAAAAAGTGAGTGCAATCTGA
>NZ_JAUBVF010000113.1:0-6058 GCF_036705685.1 Microcoleus sp. AT3-A2 | reverse complement strand
TTTGGTTGTCAATGTTCGGATGATGTTTCTATTATTAACGGTGTTGTTAACGTTTGTAAAGGGGTTGAGCGACAGTTAAACTGATGACTGCGATTAGGAAAGCTGATGAAAGGAGAGACAGGGGCGATCGTCCGATCGCGAAAAGATATGCCAGCGTGCTCTTCGGCGCACCTCAAGCCTAACGAACGGGAGCTATGGGAGGTGGAGAAGGTAGAGGAACAGGAGCGAGGACAGGTGGAGAGACTGGCCTGCGAGGAGGTGGAGAAATCCTGAACTGCTGGAGTTGTTGCGGGGTGAGCGATCGCAAAATTCTCAGTCCGAGAGTGTCTCGGGAGATGCTTAAAGCGTAGGATGGCTCCAAATACGGGCGGAAATTTGATTTGTTGTTCAAATAGCTTTCCATGAAAGCTAGGCTGAGTCCGCTGAGATAGCGACGGGCTAAAGCTGGTTCGGGCCCGATGACCTCTGGTGGTGGCAGAAAGAGGCTTTGAGGGGAATCCTCGATCGTTGAGAAGTGAGTCCCGTTGTTCATCAGTACCAGATATTTGTTGGGCGATGTCAGCCATGTGAACGGTTGAATTTGTTCGAGCAAAGCGGGGGCGACGGTATCGGCGCTGCCTGCGATTAACATGACAGGGATTTGGATTTTGCTAAGGTTTGTTTCTCCGAGAATGCTGCTAACGATCGGGTTGATGGCGATCACAGCTTTGATGCGCGGCTCGTCGAAATTGTACTGGTTGCGCTCTAGGCCGCGGGCGCGGCACTGCAACAGTAGGGAGAGGTTCCAACTATCGTTTTCGAGTCCGCAATCTTTGTCTAGCTGTGCAAAATTAATCCCCGCCCCGGCTAATGCTAAAGCCGTATAGCCACCGAAAGACTGGCCGATGACGCCGACCCGCTGCAAGTCGAGCTGCCCTTGATAGGCAGGATTGGTGGTAGAAAGTTGGGTTAAATAATCGAGCAAGTCTTTGATGTCGAGGGGGCGGTTGATAAATTCTGCTGGTTCTGCTACTTCATTGGCTCTGCCTGTTACCAAGTTTTGGATTTGTTGGGCGTTGCTGCCGGGGTGTTCGGGGACGGCGACGGCAAAGCCGTAGGAGGCTAGGTGTTTGGCTAAATACTCGAAGGAAAGGCGATCGGAACCTAAACCGTGGGAAATTACTACTACTGGGGCCGGTTGCGGGCTGCCCTGCGGCAGGTAAATGTCCATATCAAACGTGCGAGGGCGATTTGGACTCGTCACAGTTACCGATGATTTTTTCCAAGTATAGGGGCCCGGTAGCTGGGGCTGCAGCATTGCGGCGGGTGGTATGGCGGGTTCCGAGGCTGCTTGTGCTTCGGACAATTGAGCGACTCCGGCGATCGTCTGATTGGAACGGTTGATCAGCGATGTCAGTTCGTTGGCGATACCCAAGGCGCGGGCGATGTCAATCCTGATGCCATAGGTGGGGAATTTCCGCAGCACGTTGAGAATTGTCAGGCCTTCGGGATCTGAGGCTGCTAAAATCAGGGCGGCTCGGATGGCATAAAATCCAGGCTGCCGAGCTTTGGTTTGAATTACTCGGCCTAAGCGTCTCAGCAGCACTTCTCCTTGAGGCGTGTAGAGAAATTGGGCGATCGTCACCTGGCTAATTTCAGCTTTCGCTTGCAGGGCGCTGCGAATCTCAGCTAGCTGAGATTCTTTGATGTACTGAGCGAAGCCGTCCAAGTTAGAGTCTATTTTGCCTTCTTTGGCGAACAGTGCCAGAGATTCGATGGGAACTGATTCTTCTAGCGGCCCGTAAGTTACGTAAATTCGCTCGGCACCCATTGCCGGTGCGGCGGTGCAAACAGCCGTGAATGCAAACAATCCTAGGTATTTTTGGGCGATCGACCGCCGAGTGCCAAGGGCAGCAGTGGAGAGACTCCGAAACAGATAGTTCATAAGTTTCAAACCTAGGACTTCTAATAATTAGTCAGTGAAACGATGTAAATTGTTTCACTAACATTTAATACCAAAAAATCGATCGGTTGCTTCGGATGCTTCCGAAATTAGGTTATCTTGGGAAGCATAGCCAAAAGAGCAATTTTCTGACCTGACAAGACTAGCTGAAATTTAAGATTCAACACCGAGGGGTCAAACCTGCTGGAATGCCCATTGATTATTTTTTCAGCTATGCAAGATATTTTCGATCAAGTTTGTAACTACAGCCTGAGTGAGAGAATTTATGATGTTCAATGCAACTGCTATCCTGATTGACGCTTTTGTTCAAGAGCTGCAGGCCGGCTACCGTCGCACCTACGGCAAGTACAAGCCTGACTACCCTGAAATTATCGCCTGGGCAGGGACTATGGCTCTGGAAAATATCGCTAACTGCGACGCTCTATACCACAATGTAGAACACACAATGCTCGTGGCTTTGGTGGGGCAAGAAATTCTCCGCGGCAAGCATATTCGCGAAGGGGGAGTGTCGCCGGAAGATTGGCTGCACTACCTGATCTCGCTGCTGTGTCACGATATCGGCTACGTCAAAGGTGTTTGCCGCCAAGACCAAGAAGCTGTGGGACTCTACGCTACGGGTATTGAGGGGGGCATGGTTTCTGTGCCGATCGGGGCAACTTCTGCTAGTTTAACTCCTTATCATGTCGATCGAGGCAAACTCGTAATTGACGAACGCTTCGGCGGCCACACATTAATTGATGCCGAACAAATCAAGCGCAATATTGAATTGACCCGCTTCCCAGTTCCTGCTAGCGAAACTCATCAAGACCGAAATAATTATTCTGGACTCGCTAGGGCCGCCGATTTGATCGGTCAGTTGAGCGACCCAAATTACCTACGAAAAATAAGTGCTCTGTTCTACGAATTTGAGGAAGTCGGCACTAATAAAATCTTGGGCTACAAGTCTCCGGGAGATTTGCGGCAAAATTACGCCAAGTTTTATTGGAATGGAGTTTTTCCATATATTCCAGCAGCTTTGAACTACTTGGAATTGACCCAGGGAGGCAAACAAATTATTGCCAACCTCTACGCCAATGTATTTCAGGTAGAACACGCTGAACCGCTCGCTTTCACCAAACCGAACGCTCAAGAATTCACCAAATCCCGCGCCAATAGCAACTTGAACGGCGAAAAAGATGGTGCGAATATTCAACATTCCATCTCCGGGGAAAACAAGAAATTTACCGAGTTCCCAGACTTAAATTTGTGATTATTTACGCCCAGAATGGGGCATCTATAAAGGCGAGTCAGTGGATTCTAAAATTGATAATTCTGTGTGATATGTTTGGCGCAACGTTCTGCTTTCAATCAGTCGAAGGATTTGAAATTTAATCCATAGATGAATCTGGGATGTTAAACAAGAGTCGAAATTTTAGGCCGACAGGCGTTGCCAGTCGGAAATTAAGTATCCGTTTTTTGGCAGCGTGATAATTAGGATAAGTTTTGATTTTTTAGTTGCTGGAGATTGGTTTTTAGCTGAAATTTAGATTAATTATCTCAAATCTAAAATTGCTCTGGCAGCAGATAGGTTGCTTGCTCCTTTTTTTTGAGCTAAAATCAAGAGTTATCATCAAAAATTTAACATCGAAAATCGAAAACCTTAAATTGATATGGCAGCAGACATTCAGCAGCAAATTCAACAGTTGAGGCAGCAGCTACAGGAAGCTAGCTATGCTTATTATGTTCTCGATGCGCCGATTATGCCAGATGAAGTGTACGATCGACTTTATCGCCAGTTGCAAGAATTAGAATCAGATTATCCTGAATTAATTACGGCCGAAAGTCCGACTCAGCGGGTGGGAGAACAGCCTGCTACTCAATTTTTTAGTGTCAAACACAATATTCCTCTCTACAGTTTGGAAAATGCTTTTAATTTTGAGGAATTTGCTAAATGGCAGGAACGCTGGCAAAGGGTAGCACCTTCCCTAACCCCCGGTCAAGAAGGAAATGCACTCCCCCTAACCCCCCCTGATCAAGGGAGGGGACAAGAGGGAATAACATCTTCCATTAGCAATCAGGAAAACAGGGAAATTACTCCCCCCTTTAGCAAGGGGGGGTTGGGGGGGGTTTCCTATGTTTGCGAGTTAAAAATTGACGGTTCAGCTTTAGCGTTAACCTATGAAAATGGGGTTTTAGTTCGCGGTGCGACGCGGGGAGACGGCATTGCGGGAGAGGAAATTACTCAAAATGTCAAAACTATTCGCTCGATTCCTCTGAAGCTCAATTTAGATAATCCACCGCCTGTGGTGGAAGTGCGGGGAGAAGCTTTTTTGTCTTTAGCTGTGTTTGAAGAAATTAATCGGGAACGGGAAAAAGCGGGGGAACAATTGTTTGCTAATCCTCGCAATGCTGCGGCGGGTACGCTGCGGCAGTTGGATTCTAAAATTGTGGATAAACGACGGTTGGATTTCTTTGCTTATACTCTGCATTTAGATAAGGGTAACGAGGGTAACACGCAGTGGGATTCGTTGGAATTGTTGCGGCGAATGGGGTTTAAGGTGAATCCCTATCGCAAAATTTGCTATTCTTTGGATGAGGTTCGGGAGTATTACGAATATTGGGATACTGAGCGACGGAATTTGCCTTACATGACGGATGGGGTTGTTGTTAAGATTAATTCGGTTTTCCTGCAAAAACAATTGGGTTTTACTCAGAGGTTTCCGCGTTGGGCGATCGCCCTGAAGTATCCCGCTGCCGAAGTGCCTACAATAGTAGAAGCTGTCACCGTGCAAGTAGGGAGAACCGGGGCTCTGACTCCTGTAGCGGAACTCAAACCGGTGCAGTTGGCGGGGACGACGGTTTCGCGGGCTTCTCTCCACAATAGCGATCGACTTTCCGATCTAAATCTGCACATTGGCGATACTGTAATTGTCAGAAAAGCTGGGGAAATTATACCAGAAGTTGTGCGAGTTTTACGGGAACTTCGCCCCCAAAATGCTCAACTTTTCCAAATGCCTAGTTGCTGTCCCGAATGCGAACAGCCTGTGGTTCGGGAAAAGGGGGAGGCCGTTACTCGCTGCATCAATACATCTTGTCCGGCGATTTTGAGGGGTTCGCTGATTCATTTTTGCAGCCGGGATGCTCTGGATATTAACGGTGTTGGCGAAAAGTTGGTGCAGCAGATGGTTGATAGCAATCTGGTGCATTCTGCGGCGGATTTGTACGATTTGACTGCGGAAAGATTGATGAGTTTGGAACGCATGGGTAAGAAGTTAGCAGAAAAGTTGGTAAGTGCGATCGCCCAATCCAAAAATCAACCTTATTCCCGCGTACTTTACGGCTTGGGCATCCGCCACGTCGGCAGCGTGAATGCTCAATTGCTGACAGAAAGGTTTGCAAATGTAGAAGAGTTATCAGCAGTATCAGCGGCATCGATTGAGGGCGTTTACGGCATCGGGCCGGAAATTGCTCAAGCTGTTTATCAGTGGTTTCGAGTGCCTGCAAATCAAAGTTTAATTTCACGTTTAAAAACGGCGGGATTGCAATTGCAGTCAGAAGTAAAAAATCCCAACTTAGCCAGCGCCAATTTACAACTTGCAGGCAAAACTTTTGTGCTTACCGGAACTTTGCCCACTTTGAAACGAGATGAAGCTAAAGATTTGATTCAAAAAGCAGGAGGTAAAGTCACCAGTTCGGTGAGTGCTAAAACTGATTATGTGGTTGTGGGAGAAGATGCGGGTTCTAAGTTGGAAAAGGCTCAATCTTTGGGGGTAGAACTACTTTCGGAAGCTGAGTTATTGGAACTGCTATCGAAACCATAAATGATTGGTGACAGTCAATATATCTCTCTTTTCTCTTTCTCTGCGCCCTCTGCGCTCTCTGCGGTTCGCAAAAAAGCTGATTCACTTGAGCCGTTTTCAAAGAAGATTGCCAACAATTCTATTGCCCTAGGTGCAAAATAGCCGATCCTCTTCGAGGTCTCTGCTAACGCGAATTAGGCAATACCTCAAAAGGCATAGAAATCGCGACCGCACTTGGTGAATATAAATACTTCCCCGGCGGCATTTGTGACAAGTTAAGAAAAAGTGCAAATTGTCAAGGGGGTAGACCAAAAAAGGTAAAATAGGATGAAACCTT
>NZ_JAUBVF010000112.1:4798-6099 GCF_036705685.1 Microcoleus sp. AT3-A2 | reverse complement strand
CCGACTTAACTCCCAAACAATTTACTCCTGATAGTTTGGCTGCCAACTTTAACAAATTCTCACCGGAAATCTCAGAACAACAGGTAGTAACAAACCGCTTGCAGACTAAATCGTTGCCGCAAACATCACAAGAGCGATCGCGATCGGTAAGTCAAACCACTTCTCAAATTCAAACGAATTTGGTAAAAAATGCTGCTATGCAAGCCCTGAAAAAGCTGATGAGTCCCTTGGGAGAAGCAGCGAATAAAGTAGTAGAATTTTTGGGGAGGGCGGGAAGTGCTATAGGTACAATTATTAGCAATGGTGAAGCTTTTTTATCCAATTTAGTTAGGGCGCTTCAAACAGGATTTCAGCAGTTTTCTAGCAAGATTGCAACTCACCTCAAAGATGGTTTAGTCTCTTGGTTAACAGGAACTTTAGGCTCAACCGGAGTCACCGTCCCAAATAAGCTTGACACAATCGGAGTTGTATCGATGGTGATGCAAGTATTGGGGATTAACTACGGGCGATTGCGAGGATTGTTAGTAAAGCGCATCGGCGAACCCAAAGTCAAGCGATTAGAAAAAGGATTCGATTTAATACAGCAGATTGCTAAAGGTGGATTGGTTGCCCAAGTGCAAAAGATGATGCAATCGCCTCAAGAATTGCAAAAAACGGTGGTGGAAAGTATTCGTACTTGGGTAATTGAAACCGTTGTTAAAAAGGCTGTTGCAAAATTGGTGGCTACTTTTTCGGGGTTTGGGGCGATCGCTGTTGCTGCTGAAGGGATATATAATGCGATCGCCTTTTTAATCGAGAAAGCCGATGGGATGCAAGTTTTGATGGATGCAATTGCGGCTTCTATTGGTAATATTGTGGCGGGGCAGGTGGCTGTTGCTGCTAATTATATTGAGAGTACGTTGGCGCGCAGTTTGTCGATGGCGATTAGTTTTTTGGCGCGGATTGTGGGGTTGGGGAATGTTGGTCAAAAAGTGCGGGAAATTATTGCGAAAGTGCGAGGTAAGATAGATGCTGCGGTGAATAAGTTGGTTGATTTGGTTGTGAAGCAGGGGAATGATTGGCTGGCTAAGGCTGGTGGGGGTACACCGAGTAATACTGCTGGGGGTAAGCCTGGTGTTCGTCCAAGACCCGCAAGTCGGAATCCTACACCTGGGTCATCACCAAGACCCGCAAATCGGAATCCTGCACCTGCCCCATCGCCAAGACCTACAACGGGAAATCGTACACCTGGGCCATCGCCAAGACCCGCAAGTCGGAATCCTGCACCTGGGCCATCGCCAAGACCCGCAAGTCGGAATCCT
>NZ_JAUBVF010000112.1:0-4698 GCF_036705685.1 Microcoleus sp. AT3-A2 | reverse complement strand
CACCTGGGCCATCGCCAAGACCCGCAAGTCGGAATCCTGCACCTGGGCCATCGCCAAGACCCGCAAGTCGGAATCCTCAGTCGGGGTCACCACCCGGGCAAACGCCAAATCGAAAAACACCTCCGAAAAATCCAACTCGGCAAACACAACCGACACCCGCCGATATTCGCAAGCACGAGCAAATCGCTTCTGAGGCCGTGCAGCGCCTTCAAAATACTAATGGTCAACTCAAAAACTACAATACTACCCGCATCCAAAAAACCGCGCAAGCACAGCAATTGAAGCCTGGTTACGATCGAAGGCTCAAAGCACCCATTAAGTTTAACGTTTACTTCGAGCCAAATACAGCTAATGCTGAACTGGATGGACGTTTAGGCTTCAAAGTAGTTATTGCGCCAAACACAACGGAAAAAAGTGGTTCGGTTCCCACCAAAAAACGAGATGATTATTTGGAGCCAGCAAGGCAATTCTTTGAAATGCGAGACTTCACAAGACGGGAGTTTCAAAACCAATTCGAGCTTAAACAATCAACCGCAGATTCCTATTTACAGCAATGGGCGGCACAAGGCGAGCTTGCTAAATATTCGTCAGGCACGAGTAAAGTAACATATTACAGCTTCGATCAGGAGAAAATACAAAAAGCGAGTTCTACGCAAAAAAGTGACTCAGTTTTTACTCAGAAGCTAAATGATTATTTGGAGCAAATTAGACGAGTATTTGAGATGCGAAGATTTACGAGAGAAGAGCTTCAAAAAGAGTTAAATATTGAGAAATCAACCGCAGCCAGATATTTAGCTATCTGGTTAGATGAAGGTCAAATTCATAAATACGCCACAGGCAGTCGTGACAAAGGAACACAATATACTTTCGATTCGGAAAAGGGGGGAGAACGAGATTACTCGGGGTACTTGGAGGAAGCAAAGCAAGTATTTGGAATGGAAAGATTTACAAGATCCGCCCTTCAGAAGCACTTCAAATTTCAAGAATATCAAGCACTAAATTGTTTAAATGAATGGATAAATGATCTTCATCTTTTTAAATATTCGTTAGGTAAAAGTGACTCATTAACAGAGTATACTTTCGACGAGAATAAGGGAGGAGACAGAGATTGTTTAGAGCAAGCAAAGATAGAATTTGGTATGCGAAGATTCAAAAGAGCAGAGTTTCAAAAGAAATTCCAGCTTGTAGAGGATACTGCGCTAAAACGTTTAAACAAATGGGTGGACGATGATGGTGTGCTTTTTCGATATTTGTCACGTCAGGGTGACAGATTCACACAGTACACTTTCGATCGCAATAAAGGGGGCATACGAGAAACTACGGGGGATAACCGCGTCATTTATGGATATAAAAACCCTGGTAAACATACTAAAGTAGGAGTACAAATATTGAGCAAAGGACTTCGAGCGGACTCTCCTCAGCCGATTCAAGCGACTAGCGCAGAATATCATAAAAAGATGGCAAGATACGATAGTAAGCGACCAGACTCCAAATACGAAAACTTTGGTTATGAATTAGCCTGCCTGGGTCATGGACCCGAAGGCGCATCGGATCATTGGAATAGAATCGGTCATACGCAAACTAAAGATCAGAATATGGAATGGAATAATAACCCCGACAATTATTGGGGACCGGAACATAAAGTTGAGTCCCAAGCCTCAAGTAGCAAAGCAGATGAATTCAAGCCTCCATCAAAAGAACGTGATAGCCATCCAAGCTGGTGGTCAAAGAATCCGTAAGATAGTTTGCATAATAGGGAAATAAATGAGCCAAAATAACTTTAACTCAAAAAAACTACAACCTCCCGAAATAGAAACAGCTATTCGCAGTATTTGGGGAGATATAGAGCAATGGTATCTCGATCGAGAACCCGAGAAACTTAACAGCTTATTAGAAGGAGCAACAGACGAACAAATCGCCGAATTTGAAACTAAGGTGGGCGTGCAGTTACCTGTCGATTACAAAGCTTCCCTCAAAATTCATAATGGATACGTTAATTTTCATTCGTGTACCTATACGAACTTAGCAGATGCTCACCATCGCTGGTCAATGATGACTGATGCTGCTGAAAGAGGCGTTTTCAATTTTTATCAAAATAAAGTAATAAACGCTGGTGGAGGAATCATTCAAAATACTTGGTGGCATCGAAATTGGATTCCGTTTGCAGCCGATATAAAAGGAAACTATTTTTGTCTGGACATGGCACCTGCTGTTAATGGAGAAACAGGGCAAATTATTTTTCATACTTCAGAGAGAGGTCCAGTAATTACCAAATATCAATCATTCATGGAATGGCTGGAAGCTTGTAGAGATCATCTTTATCGAGATATCAGGGTTTTAATTGGTGAAACTAACTCTCTACCAGACATCTCTGCTGCGTTTCGTGAAGTAGTAGGAACAAGCGCAAAAATCATGAAATTCCAGAAGGAGCAGGCTGACAGCCCCGAACCTGATGAGCTAGATATTCTGCTAATTTATGAGACAGAAGATGTTTACGAGGCAGAAAACGTTGCAATTGCAGATTTTGACTTTGCTGCTGTAACAACAGCAGGAATGAGTACCCGTGCTTTACCTGGACCTCATCCGTATATAGAATTAGGACTTTACGTGTATGGAGAATTCGCCATTGAAGAGGTAGAAGCTTTGGGACAGAAAATAGCCGAGCTAGCAATGATGGCTTTTCGAGAAGAAATTCATTTCGCTCCCGGCGTTTTACTTCGCAATGTATCGCTACCCATGTTCGATGGCACGAGCTGTGTCTTAATTGCCGATTGGTACATACCCACGCCAGAGTGGTTAGAACTTCCCAATCCACCGTTATTGCTGAAACTACTTCCACTTTACGAAAGTGAGGTGGATATTCTTGAGCAAATTGGAGTCCTTGGAATTCACAAACTTTTTCTAAAACAAAAGATCGAGTGGTCTCAGCGCGATCGCCGACCGCTAAAATTTAGCTTGTTGGAATTTAACTTGGTAAAATTTAAAAAACAGTTAATAAAAGATTTGTCTCTCAGGGATTTCGACCGCCATCCCGATGCAGCCGAGCTAGCCTTACTCCCAACACAAGAACGAGAAATTCACCAGACCGAGGAGCCAGAACAAACATCAATACCCGCAACTTCACCAAGTTTAGCTGGCACAAATATGGCAGAAAATATCTCTCGCTACCAACTCGATCGAGAAATAGTTTTAGCTCATTACCGCTCTGAGTGTGATTTTTGGGCTAACACCTTGGTTTTCGTTTATCAAAACGATCGAGTTGTAGATTGCCATTTGATCTTGAAAGCAGACAAAGAATTGTACCTTTATATTGAGGAAGAAGAAATATTCAACCTGACACCAGATTTTAGCACCCCTTTGTTTGGCACAGACTTGCTCGATGAAAACGAATGTATTGAGGAAGAAGAAATACTCAAACCGACACCAGATTTTAGCACCACTTTGTTTGGCACAGAATTGCTGGATGAAAACGACATCGAGTTAGAAATTAGGCTATCTCCCGATCTACTACCGCATCTATTAAGACACGCTCAAACTGTGGATGAAGCGGCAGCTTATATCCTTAAGTTGAGCGGTGAACAACCCCAACACCCATTAATAGCCAGCCAAAATTGGTTCTGCATGGAGGTCAAACAATCTTTTGAGCTAGAGTCCGGGCAAACATTTGAGTCAGTTTCCAAAAGTTATAGCACTTTTTGGTATTACCTAAGTTTATCAGATTTAACGATGGCGAAATCTAATGAAGAACAGTTTTCTCAGAGGTTACTCGATGAATACACTTGGTGGATCGAAGAAGGGAACGGGAGAATTCAAGATGCTAACGAGGAGGTAATCGATCGAGTAACTGAATTTTTCCAAATCGTAGCTATGAACATTCGATCGGCCGTCACAAATTTTGAAAACTTAGATGGTGAAATTTACCAGGCAGTTTTAAAGTTTTTTACAGACCAAGGTTTGCCCATCGATCCACCTCAAGGTCATGATTTTTTCTGGTTAGATGTTCAAACCTCAAATGGGAAATGGCGCGCTAGAGCCGAGATGAGCGAAAAAGAACAGAAATTTTTATTTTATTCAAGATATTTTTACCGAGTTCCAAAAAACAAAATAATAGAGATTGCCGAGTTATTGACGAGAGCCAATAATTACTTATCTCTTGGTAATTTTGAATTAGACTGGGTTCTTGGAGATATCCGCTACAGAACCAGTATATGCCTTCCGGGCATTTGGAGTTCAGGAAACCCGCTCAATCAAGAATTATTAAAGCATTTGGTTTACAGAAATCTAGCAACTGCGGACAAATACTTACCAGCAATTAAAGCTGTTCTAGAAGAAGACTTATCTCCCGAAGAAGCACTTGCTTTGATCAATACTTCGGACAGTTTTTGAATGAGAGCCTGAAAGTGCAATTTTACCCTTTGTATCCGAGCTTGACGAAAGCTTGAAACCTTGATTATACTGTTAGCGATTAAAAACTGTCCGAAGTGTTGTTTGATAGAAGCAGCAAATTAACAAAAGTATCGCCTACTTTAAGCCTTGAGACAGGTTCTTTAGATGCGATCGCATCCTCAGTCAGTCCTCAAATTCAGGCTCGTCGATCGACCCCCCAACCCAATCCTACAACTCCATCCGTACAGCGCGCCGTCAACGAAGACAAAACAGTCAGCACCCAACTCGAAAACCGCATCCAAAACGCCACAG
>NZ_JAUBVF010000149.1:0-1859 GCF_036705685.1 Microcoleus sp. AT3-A2 | reverse complement strand
TGTCGCTCATGTTTCTGTGTCAAAAAAGCTTTATGATGTGATATTACCACGAAGTGTTACTATTTTGGAGATGTCTACTGGGCGCAAAACGCTCCGATGAATTATCTGCATAAATGGTATTTAGTTGAGGCAGAACGGCAACGGGTGTTGGGCAATAAATCTGAGGCGATTGAAATGTACGATCGCGCCATTTCTGGAGCCAAAGAAAATAAATTCCTCAACGAAGAAGCACTAGCTAACGAACTCGCAGCAAAATTCTACTGGGAATGGAGCAAAGAAAAACTTGCTCAAACCTACATGATTGAGGCATATTATTGTTATGTCCAATGGGGAGCCACTGCTAAGGTAACGGATTTAGAAACGCGATATCCGCAGTTATTGGCGCCAATCCAACCGGGAATAAAAACAACTACAACTACGGCCTCAGTGACGACCAAGGGTTCTGGTTCTAACTTAGATATCACCACAGTAATGAAAGCTTCTCAGGCCATTTCTGGCGAAATTATGCTGGATAAATTACTGTCTAAATTGATGAAAATTTTGATAGAAAGTGCAGGAGCGCAAAGAGGCTATTTAATTTTATCAAACCAGGGAGAGCTATTAATTCAAGCTGAAGGCACAATAAATTCCCAACAAGTCACCGTGTTGCAGTCAATCTCAGTTGAAAATTGTCAGGAACTTTCCTCCGCAATTATCAATTATGTGGCTCGCACTCAAGAAAGCGTGGTACTCGATGATGCTGTCCGAGAGGGACAATTTACCAACGACCCCTACATCCAAAAGCATGAGCCCAAATCAATTTTATGCGTGCCGCTGATTAACCAATCTCAAATCATTAGTATTGTTTATCTAGAAAACAATCTGACAGCCGGAGCTTTTACGCCAGAAAGAGTGGAACTCTTAAAAGTGTTATCGGGACAAGCAGCTATCTCGATTCAAAATTCTCAACTCTATACAGAAGTACGGGAAAGTGAGAACAGACTGACTCAATTTTTAGAAGCAATTCCAGTAGGCGTGACAGTTCTGGATGCTTCTGGCAAACCTTACTATATTAATCGCGCTGCTATTCAATTATTGGGTAAAGGAGTTATTCCTGAAGCCTCCAGCGAGCAAATTACCGAGGTTTATCAACTCTATCAAGCTGGAACACAGCAGGAATATCCCTCTGCACAATTGCCCACTACGCGGGCGTTGAGTGGCGAAAGTGCCACTGTAGATGATATGGAAATCCACCAAGGCAACAAGATTATTCCGATCGAGGCTTGGGGTACTCCCATCTATGATGAAAAGAACAATATTTCTTATGCAATTGTAGCCTTTCAAGATATCACGGAGCGTAAAAAAGGCGAAACAGAGCGAATAAGGTTTACCAATGAATTGTTCCAACTTAACAAAGCTTATGAGCGCTTCGTCCCCAGTCAATTCCTCCATTTTCTAAATAAATCAAGTATTATTGATGTGGAATTGGGCGACCAAGTGCAGTTGGAAATGTCGGTATTGTTTTCCGACATTCGCGATTTCACCACGCTTTCGGAAAGTATGACACCGGAGGATAATTTTAAATTTATCAATTCCTATCTTTCTCGCATGGAACCAGTTATTAATGAAAATAACGGGTTTATTGATAAATATATTGGCGATGCGATTATGGCGCTGTTTAGTGGCGAGGCAGATAATGCGGTGAAAGCGGGAATTGCCATGCTGCAGGCCCTCGTTGGATATAATCAACACCGCGCTAATTCTGGCTATGACCCGATTCAGATTGGGATTGGAATTAATACTCTGGAGTTTAGACTAAAAAACGATCGCATCTAAAAGTACCTGCCTTTCAACACCGGGCAAGTTATTGCTCAACAATT